>JADJPK010000013.1 GCA_016713305.1 Betaproteobacteria bacterium | reverse complement strand
CAGTGCTGCTGTCCCACGTGCAGAGGTGAACGTCGGGAACGTCCCACGCCAGGGCATCGTGGGCCCAACAAGGACGATGACGTCACAAGCGGTAACGTGCCATGCGCAAAGGGGGCTATACCGGCCCAGGTCTTGGAGGAGTCAAGACCAAAGTGGAGCAGCTCAACACTTCCGCCTCCCGAGGAATGTCCAGATCCCGCCTTTCTACGATCGGCACCTTGGCCCATCCAGCGCACGCTCAAGACGGTCTTCACCAATCTGATGGAAGTCGCGCTCCTGGTGACCGCCGTGCTGCTGCTGTTCCTGGGAGACCTGCGGGCCGCTGCGATCGTGGCGGCGGTGATTCCGCTCTCCCTGTTGTCGACTTTCCTCGGACTCACTTTCGTCGGCATCCCGGCCAACCTGCTGTCGCTGGGCGCCATGGATTTCGGCATCATCGTTGACGGGGGGCGGTGATCGTGGTCGAGAACGTCTTCCGCAAGCTCTCGGAAGAGTCGAACGATCGGGTACCCCGCGTACAGAAGGTACTCGAGGCGGTGATGGAGGTCGGCAGGCCGACACTATTCTCCATGCTGATCATCATCGCCGCACACATCCCTATCTTTACGCTTCAGCGTCACGAAGGGCGGATATTCGCTCCCATGGCATGGTCCGTCACTTCGGCATTGGTGGGCTCGCTTCTGCTGTCCCTGACCGTGGTGCCGCTCGCCTGCCTCTGGCTGCTGGGCCGGGATCTCTCGCACAAGGAAAACGTCGTGGTACGCAGCTGCAAGGCGGTCTACGAACCTGTCCTGCGATGGGCGCTGACAAGGCGATGGCTCATCATCGGCAGTGCAGTGGGCGTGCTGGCCGCGAGTCTGGCGGTGGTGCCGAAGCTCGGCACGGAGTTCCTTCCCGAGCTCAACGAAGGATCCGTGTGGATCAATGCCCCTATCCACCCCTCCATCTCCCTTCTCAGAAGCGCAGGAGATGAACCGCGGATCCGGGAGTCCCTCATGACCGTTCCGCAGGTCGCGAACATCATGTCGAAGGCGGGGCGTCCGGAGGACGGAACTGATCCCAAGCTCATCAACAGCGCCGAGTTTCTTGTGGATCTCAGGCCGGAGAGCGAATGGGGCGGGCAAGCGACCAAGCGCCAGGTGCTCGATCAGATGGAAGCAATGCTCGAGCGCACCTTTCCGGGGGTCGATGCGAGCTTCTCCCAGCCCATTCGTGACAACGTGCTCGAATCGATATCCCAGATCGACGGCCAGATCGTGATCAAGGTGTTCGGAGACGATTTGAGCACGCTGCGCGATCTCGCCAACAGGACACTTTCCGCCGTGCGACACGTTCCTGGTGTCACGCGTGCCTTCGTCGACCGTCTTGGCGAACTGCCACAAGTGCAGATCGTGATCGACCGGGCGGCCGCGGCCCGCTACGGCCTCAATGTTGCAGACATCGAGGACGTCGTGGAGATCGCATTGGGCGGCTTCCGCGACTCAACTCTGGGAAGGGGAGCGTCGCTACGCGGTCGTCGTCAGGCTGAAGAATCCCGAGCGATCTCTCGCCAGGATGCGGCAGGCGCTCGTCTCGACGCCCTCGGGCGCCCACATCCCACTATCGCAGGTGGCAGAGTTCCGATCCATCGGTGGAAGCATGAACATCAGCCGGGAAAACGGAACTCGGGTGCTGTCCATCGGCGTGTTCATCCGCGATCGCGACATGGGAAGCGTGGTTGCAGACATGAAAGCAAACGTGGCCAAGGCCCTGCGTTTGCCTGACGGCTACACCATGGCCTGGTCGGGCGAGTTCGAGAATCAGGAGCGCGCAATGAAGCGTCTGGCCATCATCGTGCCCATTTCGGTCCTGATCATCTTCCTGCTGCTGTTCAATGCGTTCGAATCGTTCAAGAGCGCCCTTCTCATTCTGGTGAACATTCCTTTCGCGCTCATAGGCGGCATCTTCGCCTTGTTCCTGACCGGGATTCCATTGTCCGTCTCCGCTGCCATCGGGTTCATTGCGCTGTTCGGACAGGCCGTGCTCAATGGCGTCGTCCTCGTCTCCCATTTCAACCAGCTGCGTCGCACCGGAATGACCACGAACGGAGCCGTGATTCGTGGCTCGCTCTTGCGCATGCGTACCGTCCTCATGACGGGATTGCTGGCGATGCTCGGTCTGCTGCCGATGGCGTTGTCCCACGGCATCGGATCCGAGACCCAGAAGCCGTTGGCGGTGGTGGTGATCGGCGGACTCATCTCCGCGACCTTGCTCACCCTGATCGTTCTGCCGACTCTCTACGCAATCTTTCAGGACCGGACCGGCTACCGCGGCCGCAAGCCGGACGAGTCCAGCTGAACGTGGTGACCATCCGTCCGGAGTCCGTTCAAGGGAGCAAGTCCGGATTCATCACCGCTCTCAGGACGATGTCGGGTTCGGTCCCGCGGGTGCGATGGGACAGCCACCACACGCCTCCCTTCTTGATACTCCAGGGAAGAGACGATCCGGCCAGAAGCATGGAGGCGATTTCTCCGAGTGCGGGCTGATGTCCGACCACCAGGACGGACTTGCCGCCTTCCGGCCAGTCGACGGCGGCGAGGATCGCCTCGGGGCTGGCCCCGGGCGCGATCTCCGGAACCGTCTCGAATTCATGCGTCAGGGCGACGACCGTTTCCCGGGTCCGGACGGCCGGGCTCACGAGAATGCGCGTGCCGCGCGGAAGCCGCGGCCGAAGCCACTTTGCTCATGGCATGCGCCTGCTTGTGCCCTTTGGCCGAGAGTGGCCTGGCCAGGTCGGGCACGCCATCCACCGCCTCCGCGTGGCGCCAGAGAATGAGATGCATGCGTTTCACCAGAAAGGTTTGAGCTTGGCGAACCTGTGCCAGGCGGAATCGAAGTGATCGAGCGCCGTCAGCGCCCGAGCCCGCGCCCAGCCGCGGATGATCCCCGTCCCATGTGACAACGGCGCGTCATCTGAATTCAAGGCTGCGAGGAGGCGGACGCAGACCGCCTCGTCGTTCAGGAATCCCAGGATCTCCTGCAGTTCTGCGCAGCCCGCTGCCAGCGCCTTGACATTCTTGCGTGGATACAGCGATGCGAAGAATTCCAGTGCGTATCGCAGCTTCTTGATCTCGATGCGCAGGGCGTGCAGGGACGCATCGTCCGTGCGATCGGCGGTACGGCCCGCCTTGTGCACGCGGCGCCACTGTCGCCGGAGCAGGACGGGGAGCGATTGCGCCGATCAAGGGCGGCACGGCGGACGGATTCTGCGGGTCCGCCTGCCACGGCGCCTCGTGCATGCAGAGCAGGGCCACGTCCAGCAGGAGTGGCGTGTAGAGACGGGGAGAAAGCGCTGCTCTCGCGTGCTCGCGGGCCTCCTCTCGACGAGAAGCGGCGCGAGCGGCCAGACCGTCCAGGGCGGATCCATCGGGGCCGAGCGCCTCCTGGACGGGTGGCAAGGTGGTGCTGGCGAAAACGTCCCAGTCCCGGGCCTGACCGAGAGACAACCCGAGTTTCCGGAGGGGGTCCATGACACGAATCACGTGTTCCCTGGGCACCAGGGGACGGAACAGCGAGAACGCCGATCGAAGACGGCGGACGGCAACGCGGGCCTGATGGATGTACTCGGGATCGGCGGAATGCAGCACGCCCGCCTCGTTGCCCTGCAGTTGCGTCAAGCAACTTTCCACGATCGTGCGCAAGGCGTCAGTGGCGGACATGCCGGGGTGGAGCGCAGGTGTGCCCGCGCGTAGCGGCATGACTTCCGCACGGGAGAGCAACTGGTAACCCCGCTGCGCCTTGCTCACGTTTTCCAGGCGCAGATCCACCTCGAGCGCCAGACGCCGCGCGAACTCCACGAGGTGCCGGACGTTGCCGTTGCGCAGCTCGATCTCGACCTCGTTGATCGGGGCGCGTCGCTCCCCGGCCATCACCTCGCCGAGATCCATCGCGAACTCGGCCATTTGGCCGGGGTGAATCTCCACGTCACGGGTCGTGCGGCGGAAGCGGGTGACGAAGACCGGTTGCAGGTGATCGATGAAATCCGCCTTGCTCAGCATCGCGGCAACCGGCGTATCGGCAAGCGCGGGCAGATTCAGGATGCCAGCCGGTGCCGGAGCCTCGTATTCCTCGCGCCTGTGCAGCCCGGAATCGACGCCGCCCCCGCACTTGAATGTCTGGATCCAGCGGCGTCCCGACCTGCGTATCCTGAGCGCCATGCCCGCGGCGGCGAGCGATGCATCGGGCGTATCGAAATAGATGCTGTGCAGCGTACGCGTGACGGGGCGGGACCGCTGCGACTCACGGAGCAGGGGGCTGCGCGCGATGTCCCGGGCGGCCTGCGGGTCGAATACCAGCTTGAGTTCGATCTCCATGGCGCGAGTCCGGCTTCAGGACCCGCGCTCTGGACGGGAGCGCCCGGTTTGGCGACGAGCTGCGCGAGCAGTTCCATCTGTGCGCAGCGTTCTCCGCCCTGTTGGGCGGCACTGCGGTGATACTGGCCATCCGGATCCATGATCCAGGACTGGGTGTTGTCCTCCAGATAGACCTGCAGTCCTTCCGCGATCACCCTGCGCTTGAGCCTGTCCTCCAGGACGGGGAAACAGACCTCGATACGGCGGAAGAAGTTCCGGTCCATCCAGTCGGCGCTGGAAAGGTAGACGGAATCGGTGGAATGGAAGTGGAAGATGCGGTTGTGTTCGAGGAACCGGCCGATCACGGAACGGACCCGGACGTTCTCCGAAAGCCCCGGAATACCCGGGCGCAGCGCGCACACGCCGCGAACGATGAGGTCGATCCGGACGCCGGCCCGGGAGGCCTCGTAGAGTTCGTAGATGATCTCCGGCTCCAGCAAGGCATTCATCTTTGCAGTGATGCCGGCAGGCTTGCCGGCGCGCGCCTCCTCCGCCTCGTGCGCGACGGCTTCGAGGAGACGAGCATGCAGCGTGAAGGGAGACTGCCATACATGGACATGGTGGCCCGCCTTGCCCAGGCCGGTCAGCTGCATGAAGACATCGTTCACGTCTGCCGTGACCTCCGGGTTGCACGTGAACAGGCCGAAATCCGTATAGAGCGTCGCCGTGCGGGAGTGGTAGTTGCCGGTGCCCAGATGGACGTAGCGAAGCAGGCCTCCTTCCTCGCGCCGCACGACCATGGACATCTTGGCGTGCGTCTTGTGACCGACCACTCCGTACACGACGTGGGCGCCGACCTCCTCGAGGCGCGATGCCCAGTTGATGTTGGCTTCTTCGTCGAAGCGTGCAAGCAGCTCCACGACCACCGTCACGGCCTTGCCGTTCCGGGCCGCGGTGATGAGATGGCGCATCAGTTCGGAATCGGCGCCGGTTCTGTAGACGGTCTGCTTGATCGCGACCACCTGAGGATCCACGGCGGCTTCTGCAAGAAAGCTGATCACCGGCTTGAAGGACTGGAACGGGTGGTGCAGGAGGATGTCGCCCTTGCGGATCGCGGCGAACAGATGCTGGCCCTTGGCGAGACGCGGAGGCAGACCCGGGACGAAAGGTTTGAACTTGAGCTCAGGCCGGTCGACCCGATCGGGCCCCGCCCAGCCGTACGAGGTTCACTGGCCCGCGCACCTGGTACAGGTCGCGCCCCGTCCAGGCCGAACTGTTGCAACAGGAACCCGACATGTGCGGCGGCGCGATCGGCCACTTCCAGGCGGACCGCATCGCCAAAATGCCGCTGCGGCAATTCTCCCTGCAGCGCGGTGCGGAGATTCTTGATCTCCTCCTCGTCCACGAACAGGTCGCTGTTGCGCGTCACCCGGAACTGGTAGCAGCCCTTGATTTCCATCCCGGCGAACAGTTCGTTCACGTGCGCGTGCAGGATGGAGGAGAGGAACACGAAGCCGTACTCGCACCCGGCGATTTCGGCCGGGAGGAGCACGAACCGGGGCAGGGCACGTGGCGCCTGCACGATGGCCGTGCCGGAATTGCGGCCGAAGGCATCCTTGCCGGACAGTTCCACCGCGAAATTGAGGCTCTTGTTGAGCAGCCGCGGAAACGGGTGTGCCGGATCGAGGCCGATGGGCGTGAGAACCGGCATCACCTCCTTGATGAAGAAGTCGTGAATCCATGCCCGCTGCACGTCGTTCCACTCGCGCCGCTTCAGAAAACGGATCCCTTCGCGGGCGAGGGCGGGAAGGATCTCGTCATTGAAGATGGCGTACTGCCGGCCGACCATTTCGTGCGCCTGGACCGCAATCTCGTTCAGCACGTCCCGCGGCGATGCGCCGTCATGGCCGGCCGCCACGGCTCCCATCTCGATCTGGGCCTTGAGACCGGCGACGCGGATCTCGAAGAACTCGTCCAGATTGCTCCCCACGATGCAGAGAAAGCGCAGCCGCTCCAGCACCGGCACGGAAGGATCCTGCGCCTGTGCCAGAACTCTGCGATTGAACTCCAGCTGACCCAGTTCGCGATTGAGGAAGTAGCGCGGCTCTCTGGCGGCCGCACGCGTGCGGCCGCGATGGTTCCCTCAGCCTGCGCTCCGGGTCGAGCATCCGCGACCGAGACTTCCGGCTGTTTCACGGTAGGCCTACCTGGAAGGCGGAACGTATCCCGCCGCCTCATCCGCACCTTCGCCGAAGAAGTGCTTCTCCATCCGTGCCTCGAGATACCTGCGCGCCTTGATGTCGGCGAGGTTGAGGCGGTTTCGTTGACGAGCATCTTCTGCTGCTCCAGCCACGCCCTCCAGGCTTCCTTGGAGACGTTGTCGAAGATGCGTTTGCCCAACGGTCCCGATAGGTGGGAAGATCCAGACCCTCCGCTTCCGTCCGAGCTTGATGCAGTGAACCATGCGTGCCATGGAATAGTCCCTCGGACCATGGCGGACATGCGCCATGTATTCAGGCCATTATCCTGAAAGGCCGGGAGAGCGTAAACCGCGCATTGGGCCTACTGGATCGGCTGGCCGCGATCGGGCCCGCTTCAGTCAGGATGCCCGCAGGAAAGGAGGGCGCCGGCCGGACGACAGCTGCGGAGTCGCGCCTGCGCGTGCCGCGGCCCGGCAAACTCCAGAGGACCTTTCCTAGACAGGCTTGACGAGCACCTTGGATCGGCGCTGATAGTTGTAGAACTCCTGGCGCTGAGGTGGCAGGTCCGCCACGGGGACCTCCGTGAAGCCCTGCTCGACGAACCAGTGCGCGGTGCGCGTCGTCAACACGAACAGCCGCTTGAACTTCGCCTTGCGCGCCTTGGCCTCGATGAACTGCAGAAGCCTCTCCCCCGCACCGCCGTTGCGGTAGTCGGGGTGGATCGCGAGACAGGCCAGCTCGCCCGCCTTGTCCTTCGCGAAGGGATAGAGAGCGGCGCAGCCGACAATCCGGTCGTCGTGCTGCAGGACGACGAAGCGGTCGATCTCGATCTCCAGCAACTCGCGGGAGCGCTTGACCAGCGTGCCATCGGCTTCCAGCGGCTCTATGAGATGGAGAATGCCGCCCACGTCCTCGATGGTCGCCTGCCGCAGCTGCTCCACGGGGTCCTGCGTGACCATCGTGCCGATGCCGGCGTGCGTGAACAGCTCCAGCAGCAATGCACCGTCCACGTGCCGCGACACCAGATGCACGCGCTTGACGCCGCCTTTGCAGGCACGGATGGCGAAGGGCAGATAGATCGCACCATCGCCCTTCGGTCCGCGACTCTCTCCCAGCATCTGCTCCGCCTCCGATACCGTGAGCTCGGTACGCATCGTCCCGCGGCCCGCGCCGATGCCCGGTTCGTTCATCAGGAAGAGCAGCTTTTCCGCCTTGAGCGCGATCGCAGTCTGGGCGGCCACGTCTTCCAGCGTGAGATTGAAGATCTCCCGTCGGGGAATAACCCAGAGGCGAGACGAGGACGACATCCTCGTCGTCCAGGCATCGCTGGATCGCATCGGCCCCTGATCTTGCGGACTTCCCCGTGAACAGCATGTCCACGCCCTCGACCACTCCCGACCGGCCGGGCGATCACGAAGTTGCCGCTGGTGACCTGGATGGTCGCGTTGGCCATGGGCGTGCTGGGCAGTCCCACGGGGAGAGCTGCGCCTCGATCTCGGTCCGCAGCCGGCCGCTTGCTTCCTTCACGTCCTGCAACGCGGCCTCGTCTGTCACCCGCATGTCGTGCACGTAGCGGATGTCAGCCTTGCGGCGCCGCAGCCCGCTCTTCGATCTGCGGCCGGGCTCCGTGCACCAGCACGAGTTTGACGCCCAGCGCCGCGAGCAGATTGAGGTCGTGAACCAGGCCGACGAACCTGCCGTCGGCCACCTCTCCGCCGAACGCGATCACGAAGGTGCGACCGCCGAAGGCGTGGATGTACGGCGCCGATGCGCGGAACCACGGGACAAAGTTCTCCGAGCGACTTGGGGTCCATGGACGGTCTCGAGGCGAGATGGCGCTACTTGGCCGCCATGCGGATGGCGCCGTCGAGCCTGATGGTCTCGCCGTTCAGCATCTGGTTGGCGCAGATCTGGCCCACGAGCTGGGCGAACTCCGACGGGCGGCCGAGGCGGGAGGGGAACCTGTTGGGCGAGCAGAGCGCTGCGCCTCCTCGGGCAGGCCGGCCATCATGGGCGTCTCCGAACAACCCCGGGCGATCGACGACCACGCGGATACCGTACCGGGCGAGTTCGCGGGCGATCGGCGGGGTCATGCCCACCACCCCCGCCTTCCACGCAGCGTACGCGGGCTGGCCGATCTGACCGTCGTACGCGGCCACGGAGGCCGTGTTGACGATCACGCCGCGCTCGCCGGCGTCGTTGGTGACCCTTCGCCATGGCGTCGGCCGCCAGGCGAATCATGTTGAATGTGCCGACCAGATTGATGTTCACGATCTTCATGAAGCGGTCGAGCGGGTGCGGGCCCTCCTTGCCGAGAACCTTGGCAGGGACACCGACACCGGCGCAGTTGACCAGACCTTCCAGTCCGCCAAGGCGGAAACGGCGGTGTCGATGGCGCGCCCTCGCGTGTTCCTCGGAAGTGACGTCGCATTCCACGAAGCGGACGGCGGCGCCGAGGCGGGCCGCCAGCATCTCGCCCGCCGTCTTGTTGACGTCGGCGATCACGCCTGCGCCGCCGGCGGCGACGATCATTTCAATGGTGGCTTCTCCCAGGCCGGAACTGCCCCCGGTGACGACGAAAACGCTGTTGCGGATGTCCATGGATATGTCCTGAATTGATGCGGCGCTTGAGAAATGAACCGCGAGTTTGGGGGGGCGAGGCCAACGCGCACGCGTGTGACTCAGATCACTCGGACCGAGGGCGAGACGGCCGGGGCGGCTTTTCGTTCCACACCAAGGAAGTCGCCCGGAACCACAGTCGTCAGAGGAGGGTTGCTCGCGAGGCGCACCCGGTCGATGGCATGCACTGTGGGCTCGTCTGCCCCTTCAGAAGTCGCCCCAAAGAGTCTGGATCGATGCCAGCGCCGCCAGTGCCGCCGTTTCCGTTCGCAGCACCCGCGGCCCCAGCCGGACGGGGACGAATCCGCGCAGCGCCGCGTTGGTGGCCTCGGCTGCGGAGAATCCGCCTTCGGGTCCGCCAGCAGCCAGACTTCCTCGTCCGGTCGCGAGCGCCCGCGAGCCTCTTGCTTCCCCTCAACCGCGAGGAAGATGCGCGCCTCCCCGGAGGCGGGCAATGGGGACAGGGCCTGCCAGCCAATGCTCGAACCTGGCGGGGCTCCTCCACCGGGAGACACGATTCCGGCCCGACTGTTCGCAGGCGGAAATGACGATTCCCCGCCAGTGGGACCGCCGGCGGTCGACCCGGTCTGCGCCCAGCTTGACGATGCTGCGTTCGGTGAACACGGGAACGATGCGTTCGACGCCCAGGTTCCACCGCCTTGCGTATGGTGAAGTCCATCCGGTCGCCCGACGAAACGCCCTGCACCAGAGTGACGGGAGGGCGATTCAGGGCCTTCAGCGCGGAATCGTCCGGTCTTGATCCGGACCTCCCCGCGCACAGGCCATGGGTGATGGTGGCGAGGCATCGCCACCGCTGCCGTCGAATACCACGACCGGGTCCTTCTCGGCGAGGCGCAGGACGCGCAGGGGGCGTGATGGGCGGCCACCGGAGGAGAGTGGCAGCTCGGCTCCAGGGCCAAGACGATCGGGCATGGAAGCGTCCCGCTCTTGATGGGCGTGTCGGTCGGCATGGTACGCCCCATGCTACCATCGACCGAGGGTTATCCAGCACGAAGTTGATGATGTCTGTATCGAGCATTGCTGGCCGCGTCGCCACGAGCTGCGCGGGGGTTCGGTGAACCACGCGGGACCGGAGGTCGCCACGGCCGCCCTTCTGGCCGAGGCGTCAGCCGTCGTGCGGGCTGTCGCTGCAGAGCAGGTGATGCCGCGATACCGCAAGGTTGCGCACCGGCGCAAGGATGACGGCACGCTTTGCACGGAAGCCGACATGGGTGCGCAGCGGGCGCTGATCGAGCGTCTGCAGGCGATTGCCCCCTATCCTGTCCTGGGTGAGGAGATGACCGCCGGGGATCAGCTGGCGGCATGGGATCGCGCGCTGAAGGCCAGTGGTGCGTGGATCCCATCGACGGTACGTCAATTTCGTTCACGAAGTGCCTTATTTCGCCATTTCGGTCGCTCTCATGCGCGCCGGGCGTTCCGTACTGCGTGTCGTATACGCGCCGGTGACGGATGAGATGTTCACCGCCCACCGTGGTGGCGGGAGCCATCTCAACGGGGGCGCATCCACGCCGGGCAGGGTGCTCCGGAATTGCGGTCCGCCATGGCCAATGTCGATTTCCAAGCGCATCCCCAAGCCTCTCGGTGCCGCACTCGTTGCCGGAACACCGCACTGTTCGCATCGCCACCTGGGTGCAGCCACCCTGGAATGGTGCTATCTCGCAGCGGGCAGGCTCGACGTCTACGTGCACGGTGGCCAGAAGCAGTGAACTACGCTGCCGGGACGCTCATGCTGGGAGAAGCCGGAGGCATGGTCGGGACCCCTGGAACACGAGGATTTCTGGGCTTCCGCCCCGTGGCGGCGGTCCGTCGTGGCGGCGCGTCACCCCACCCTCTGGCGCGTCGTGGCGGCAGTGGATCGACGCAACATTCCGGCCCGCCGTCCCCTGACGGCCTGAATTTCGGTATTTCTGCCCGAATTGACCGGCGTAACCCTTGCCGGTATCTTTCGCGGTTCCCTTTTGCAAACGTCGGGGACCCCCCCGCAACGACGATGGAACTGACCGGCGCCGAAATCACCGTGCGCTGCCTTGCCGACGAGGGGGTCGAATACCTGTTCGGCTACCCTGGCGGTGCGGTACTGCACATCTACGACGAGATCTTCAAGCAGGACAAGGTCAAGCACATCCTCGTACGGCACGAACAGGCAGCGGTCCACGCCCGCTGACGGCTACGCCCGCGCGTGCGAAAAGCCCGGGGCGGTGCTCGTGACTTCCGGCCAGGCGTGACGAACGCGGTGACGGGTATCGCGACCGCCTATTCGACTCCATCCCGGATGGTCATCATCTCGGCCAGGTCCCGACCCACGCCATCGGCCAGACGCCTTCCAGGAAGTCGATGCGGTGGGAAATCACCCGCCCCTGCGTCAAGCACAACTTCCTCGTCAAGGACGTCCGAATCTGGCGGCCACCATCAAGAAGGCGTTCTACATCGCCACCACCGGGCGCCCGGGACCCGTCGTCGTGGACATTCCGAAGGATGTCACGATGGCCCGGTGCGAGTACTAATATGCCCGATTCGGCGTCGATGCGCTCCTATAACCCGGTGCTCAAAGGGCACTCCGGGCAGATCAAGAAGGCGCTCGCATGCCCTGGATGCGAAGCGGCCCATGGTTTACAGCGGCGGCGGCGTCATGCTGGGCGGTGCCTCGGCACAGACTCGCACAGTTCGTACGCTCCCTGGGTTTCCCCTGCACGAACACGTTACATGCGGGCTCGGTGCCTTCCGGCATCCGATTCGCTGTCCATGGGCATGTTGGGGATGCACGGCACCTACGAGGCCAATCTGGCCATGCAGCATTGCGATGTCCTTCTCGCCATCGGTGCGCGCTTCGACGATCGCGTCATCGGCAACCCGGCGCATTTCTTCGAGAAGAACGCAAGATCATCCATATCGACGTAGATCCGTCGTCGATCTCGAAGCGCGTCAGGGTGGATGTCCCCATCGTCGGCGATGTGCGCGATGGTTGCTGTCCGAGATGAACCGGCAAAGGTGGGTCGGCCGCAACGCCGGACGCCGCGGCGCTGAAGGCGTGGTGGGCCCAGATCGAGCTGTGGCGTGCGCGACTGCTTGCAAGTACGACCAGTCGAGTCAGCATCATCAAACCTCAGATGGTCATCAAGCTGCACGAGATCACCGGCGGAGACGCGTTCGTGAGGTCCGACGTCGGGCAGCACCAGATGTGGGCCGCGCAGTTCTACAGTTTCGAGCAAACCCCGTCGCTGGATCAACTCGGGTGGACTGGGGACGATGGGCTTCCCGGGGATGCCGGCCGCGCTCGGGCATGGTTTGCCCATCCGATACCGTGGTCTGCGTGACGGGGATCTTCCATCCAGATGTGCATCCAGGAGCTCTCGACCTGCAAGCAATATCGATCGCCGATCAAGATCGTGAACCTGAACAACCGCTACATGGGCATGGTGCGCCAATGGCAGGGAGTTTTTCCACGGCAACCGGTACGCCGGATCGTACATGGACGCCCTGCCGGATTTCGTGAAGCTCGCCGAAACATTCGGCCACGTCGGCATGCGGATCGAGAAGCCTTGGGACGTCGAAGGCGCCCTGCGCGAGGCTTTCGCGAAGAAGGACCGGCTGGTCTTCATGGATTTCATGACCGACCAGGCCGAGAACGTCTATCCGATGGTTCCGGGCGGCAAGGGCCTGTCCGAAATGATTTTGGTCTAGACGCGCCCCGGGGAGGAACGCAGGACACATCATTGCCATGTTGCTCGAAAACGAATCGGGCGCGCTTTCGCGCGTCGCGGGGCCTTTTCCGCCCGAGGCTACAACATCGAATCGCTCACCGTCGCTCCCACCGAGGATCCGACGCTGTCCCGCATGACCATAGTCACTCAGTGGTTCCGGCGACATCATCGAGCAGATCAACAAGCAGTTGAACAAACTCGTCGACGTCGTGAAGGTCATCGACTTGTCCGAGGGGGACCACATCGAGCGCGAGCTCATGCTGGTCAAGGTGCGCGCCGTGGGTAAGGATCGCGAGGAGATGAAGCGGATGGCGGATATTTTCGTGGCCGCATCATCGGACGTGACCGATCCAGACTACACCATCGAACTGACCGGCAGCGGTTCCAAAACTCGATGCGTTCCTCGAGGCCCTGAGGTCGCGCGACGTAATCCTCAGAAACCGTTCGTACCGGTGCATCCGGGATCGGCCGGCAGACCGCATTCTGAAGATCTAGGTTGGACGACGTATGGTGGGCAGTTCCGATCCAGGTGACCGCACGCACGGTTCCGCCGCCCCAGGTCGAAATCACAAAGGGGAAAACGATGAAGGTCTACTACGACAAGGATGCTGACCTCTCATCGCGGCAAAGAAAGTCACCATCATCGGCTACGGCTCGCGAGCTCATGCTCATGCAAACAATTTGAAAGACTCCGGCGTCAAGGTGACGGTGGGCCTGCGCAAGGGCGGCATCGTGGGACAAGGCCAAGAAAGCCGGCCTGGGTCAAGGCCGTCGGCGATGCCGTCAAGGGCGCCGACTTCTGTGATGATCCTGCTCCCGACGAGCACCATCGCCAAGGTCTATCGCGAAGAAATCGAGCCAAACCTGCGCAAGAGGGGCCACGCTTGCCTTCGCTCATGGCTTCCAATGTTCATTTCCGCCAGGTCGCGCCGGCGACATCGATGTCGTCATGATCGCGCCGAAGGGTCCGGGCGTCTCGTTCGTGCCACCTACGCTCAGGGCGGCGGCTCCCTGCCTGATCGCCATCGCGCCGGATGCCACGAAGAAGGCGCTCGTGACCTCGCGTTGTCCTACGCGGCGGCAATCGGCGGCGGCACGCCGGTGTGATCGAAACCACCTTCCGGGAGGAAACCGAAACCGACCTGTTCGGTGAACAGGTGGTCCTGTGGCGGCGGTACCACGGCGCTCATCCAGGCGGGATTCGAGGTTCTTGGTCGAGGCCGGTTAGCGCCCGAAATGGCGTACTTCCGAGTGCCTACACGAGTTGAGCTCATCGTCGACCTGATCTACGAAGGCGGGATCGCGAACATGCGCTACTCGATCTCCAACAATGCCGAGTACGGCGATTTCACCCGCGGTCCCCGCATCATGACCGAGGAGACCACGCGCGAGGAAATGCGCCGCATCCTCAAGGAGATCCAGACCGGCGCCTACGCGCAGGAATTCCTGCTGCTGAGAACCAGACGGGCGCGACCAAGCTGAACGCCATGCGCCGTATCGGCCGGGAGCACGAGATCAGGCGGGTCGGCGGCAAGCTCAGGGGCATGATGCCCTGGGATCAAGAAGAACCGTCTGTCGATACCAGCCGCAACTGATGCGGGCGCCGGCCACCCGGCCGGCTGACGATACCGCATCAGATCGCCCGCGGCGCATCCACCGCGTCGCGGCCGCAGCCCACTCAGCCCGCATTGTCGATCGTGAACTATCGCACCCGCTCATCGCTCGTGAAGGCTGGCCCTTCCTCACCGCCTCGATCGCCGCAGGCGGTCGCGACCTGGTTCCTGGGCGCGTGGTCGGTTCCGTTCTGGCTCGTCGCGGTGTTCGTTCTGCAGTTCTTCCGCGACCCGCCTCGCGCCATCCCCGCCGATGCCCGCGCAGTTCTCGCCTGCGGACGGGCGCATCGTGGTCGTTGCCAAGGCTCGTGATCCCTATCTGCAGCGCGACGCACTGAAGATCAGCGTGTTCATGAACGTGTTCAACGTCCATTCGAACCGCAGCTCCGTCGATTGCACGGTTGTGCGGGGCTGGTACAACGCCGGCAGTTTCCTGAATGCGGCGCTCGACAAGGCATCCGTGGAGAACAGGCGCAATGCCCTGCACCTGCGCACAGCGGAACGATCTGGACATCACCTGCGTGCAGGTTGCCGGACTGATCGCGCGGCGCATTCTCTGTTACGTGAAGCCCGGCGATGTCCTGAGCAGGGCGAGCGATACGGCTTTCATCGTTTTCCGGTTCCCGCGTGGATCTGTACCTTCCGGCCGATGCCGCGCCGCGTGTGGCGGTGGGCGACAAGGTTTACGCCACCTCCACGATCGTGGCAGGTTGTCTGCGCCGCGCTGATCCTGTCCCGCCCTTCGCGTTCTCGTGGCCGGCGCCGGGACAGGCAACCGAAACGAAAACGCATGGGGAGCGAGCCGTCTACTTGACATCCGCCGGCGATGACGCCAGACGGCCGCACTCGAGGCAACTCCAGCATACGGACGGGGGCACCACCATGGATGAAACTCGCGCTCGGCGCCGCTGGCTGATGCGTCGCAAGTTCCGACCGGGGGTTCTTCTGGCTGCCGAATGCCATCACGACAGTCGCTCTGTTCGCGGGCTTCTATGCCATCGTGCGGGCGATGAACAACCGCTACAGCGCGGCGGCGGCGGCCATCTTCATCGCCATGGTCTTCGACGGGCTGGACGGGCGCGTCGCCCGCCTCACGCGAACCCAGCGCCTTCGGCGCCAGTCGATCGCTTTCGGACATGGTGGCGTTCGGCGCCGCCCCGGCCCCTGGTCGTCTACGAATGGGCGCTGCGCGGACTGGGCAAGCCTACGGATGGGCGACCGCGTTCGCCTACTGCGCCTGCGCGGCCCTACGTCTGGCTCGTTTCAGCACGAACATCGGCGTCGTCGACAAGCGCTACTTCCAGGAGTTGCGCGTCCTGCTGCCGCCGCGGTCGTCGCCGGTTTCGTGTCCAGGCCATGGATTCCTTCGACTACGGGGTCAAGACTGGACTACGCCGCCGGTATCACGGTCTTCGCTGCTTTTCACCATGGTGAGCAACGTCCCGTTCTACAGCGGCGGGACATCAGCATCCGCAAAGAGCGTGCCTTTCTGGCAGGTTGTCCTCCGTGCCCTCTCGTCGTAGCGGCGGTGTTCTTCCCTGTCCGACAATCTCCCGGAAATGCTGTTCCACGATCGCGATTCTGTACGCCGTTCAGGATACGTCATGGCGGCCGTCGGTTTCTTCCGGCCGCCTCCGCCCGCGGGACCCTCGCAGGAGAGCCGCCCGCGGCCAGGTAGCCGGGTTCGCGGAAAGGCCGGCATCCGACGCCGTCGCCATGATGGCAAAGGCCGTTCCCGGAAGGACGGCCGCGCATCCTGCGGACCCGCCGTCCGACGGTGCGGCCTCAAGATCCGCTTGCGGGCTGCCGATGAAGTGACGCCTGGTCCCCAGCCGTGAACACGGCCGCTTAACACGCCTTCTTCCTTCCGCCAGCGCCCTGCAGGCCCGGGCTGCTGCTGCGCGCAAGCGCACACTAAACCTACCCCATTCCCCGTAGTACCCCGTCGCCGGACTTGACCAGTCCGATGTCCCTTTGTAGTTTTCGCGCTGCTCGTGCCGGCCTGCGCCCCGGTATCGCGGAACCGATCAGGAGAACACCGTCAACGACCGTCACATCATTTTCGACGACGCTTCGTGACGGGAGAACAAAGCCCGGGCGCGTCCATGACCCGCGAAGAAGCTTCGCATCGCGCGCCACTGGAGAAACTTCGAGTGGATGTGATCGAAGCCGGTTTTTCCGGCCGCGTCAACCGGGACTTCAAGAGGGCCGTTCCGGCCGTCGCGGGGCATCATCAAAGGATTCCACGGTCTGCGGACTTGCCCGCGCCAGCGATCACGACATCAAGGCGTGCCGGAGAGCGAGCTTGCGCGGGAAAGCCAACTCGAGGCGGATCCACGTTCATCGCGACGTCCCCGATCCACATGGAAAGAAGCTGCGCATGCGGCGGACCAGGTCATCGAGACCGCCAGCGTCAGGCGGTCACCCTCACCAAATCGTTTCGTGACGTCGAGTTCTCGCCGGAGGGACGCGGGGGCGTTCCGAAGTCGACGACTTCTGTGCAGGATGTTCGAAGCCGTCATCCGTGCTAGTGCCACGACGATCAACATTCCCGACACGGTCGGGTACATCATGCCGGAACAGTTCAAGCGTTCTCAGTCCACGCTTTGCGCGAGCGGATTCCCAATTCAGACAAAGGTGGTCTGGTCGGTTCACTGCCACAACGATCTCGGCCTCGCAGTCGCCAACTCCCTGTCTGCCGTGATGAGCGGCGCACGCCAAGTGGAATGCACGTCAACGGTCTTGGCGAGCGTGCGGGCAACGCACTCGCTCGAGGGAGTCGTCATGGCGGTGCGCACCCGCAGGACTACTTCCCTGCGACGCTTGCGTCGACACGGCGCAGATTGTTCCCGCGTCGAAGCTCGTCTCAGGCATTACCGGCTTTCCGGTGCAGCCGAACAAGGCCATCGTCGGCGCCAACGCCTTCGCCCACGAGTCCGGCATCCATCAGGATGGCGTGATCAAGAGCCGCGAGACCTACGAGATCATGCGGGCGGAGGACGTGGGTTGGAGCAACAACAAGCTCGTCCTCGGCAAGCTCTCCGGAAGAAACGCGCTCAAGCGGCGCCTGAAGGAACTGGGCATCAGGCTCCTCCAGCGAGAGGCCTGAATTCCGCTTTTGCACGATTCAAGGACCTGGCCAACCAAGAAATCCGAGATCTTCGGACGAGGATCTGCGGTGGTCGTCTCGGACGAGGCGGCTGGCGACCCAGGACGCCGGGCATTTTCAAGCTTGTCTCGATGATGATCCACTGAGGCCGGCGGGACGCCCACGGCAAGGTCGTGATGGCCGAAGGGGCACGACGAGAAACGCGCCGGGCGGCCAGCAGCGGTCCGTGGATGCGACCTTCCGTGCCATCGAGACGATCGCCTCGAAGCGGGGCGGAACTCCAGCTCCTTTCCGTGAACAGCATCACGAGAACGGAACGGATGCGCAGGGTGAAGTGACGGTGCGCCTCAGAAGGAGGGCCGCATCGTCAATGGAGCCGGCGCGGACACCGACATCGTGGTCGCATCCGCGAGCCTACATCAACGCGCTGAACAAGCTGCGTTCCAAACTTGAACGCGCACATCCGCGGGTCTGACGTTCGACGGCGCGGCGGCCTCTTCCAGGCCGCGCCGGGGTTCACGACGCTCTTCTGCAGCATTCACCTGATCGATCTTTTCGGCCGCCAGGCCGCACCGACGCCGCGGACGCCGTTCGCATCGATCCTGCGCAGTTCTGGGTGACGGTGATCACGCCCACCACAGGCAAGGGCAGTCTGGAGGACCTGATCGTTTCGGTGGATGGACGGACGGTCGCTTGAGCGGATCCTGCATCTGCTGCTGTTCGATGAAACGCGCTCAGGAAGCGCGCCGGCGCCAGGAAACCACAATGGACCCCATCGAAAGAGCCCTCGTCCTGCCCTGGGGATGGGACCGGCGGTCGAAATTGACGCTTGGCTCGGCGCTGCGGGCGGTGCGCTCATGGCGGCTCCCACTCCCTGGGTCACGTTCGCGGACGACGACGTCGGTGGGGACCGGATCAGGAATCCAGCGTCTTCTGGACGCCGCGGGATCGCTCAACTGGTCTTCCACGTTGCGAAACGTCTGGGCGCCCGATGGAAGCTTCATCGGCGTAGACCGGTTCGAATCGGTCGGCGACGACCCCGGGCGCAAGGTCCCCGAGGAGATGCTCGACAACAACCTGCGCCGATGTTCAGGCGCGAACTCGGGGTGGTCGCTAACACCAACTGTTAATAGCGAAGCTCAAGGGACTACAACGACGACCGTCGATCTACGGTTTCCTCAAATCGCAGGCAGGCGCGCGCCCGGGACGACCGGCCAGCTGACCCTTCACCGGATCTGTCCAGTCGCCTCGTCGGACTTCTTCAGGCACCACTGCTCGCTCGATAGCGTCCCGTCTGCATGGGGATGTGCTCGAGTGGCGCACGTCGCGATGCGTCCTTCCTCCTTGGCCGCTCGAAGTCGGGGCTCCGGGATTGCGATGGACGTATGGTCAGCCCGCTCTGGCAGCAAGACGCCCCGGTCCTGCTGCACGCTTCCTGCACTCGCCCCCAGAAATGTGCCGCGTCACCCCTTCAGATCTGTCGCGATGGCGGCAAGACGTCAGCTGTCAGGATGCTTGGTCGTGGACCTACCCGCGATATCCGGGCGTTGGCAGAAGGCGGGCGCTCGGCCAGAACACGCAGCATGGTGTTGGCCAGCTTCAACTGCGTTTCCGCGGACAGTCCGCTCAGGCTCTCGCGGGAGAATTCGGCCACGATGGTGTCGGTGGTGGTCTGGATGGTGGCGCTGCGCGTGGACCCAGGGGCCCTGCACGTACGCCATCTCGCCGAAGCAGTCGCCAGTGTGCGGTGCGTTGAGCAGCCGCCCCTGCGACATCGCTTTCAGCGCTCCCTGAGCGATGACCGGCAACCTGTCGCCAGGTTCCCCTCCGTGACGAGGACGTGCTGTACCGGCCCGCGCTGCCAGCGCGCATGGCGCACCGTATTCCACAGCTTCGCCATCCGTCGAACCCTGCAGTGAGCGAGGGCGCTCTTCAACGCCGTGAACGCTTCTCGCTGTCGGGGATCGACTGGCGGTACGCGTTCATCCGGCCGACGTTCGCCAGATCGAGGACGGCTTCGGCTGATTGGCGTACCGGTCCCTATGGCCATTTCTTGAGGAACCGGCCGATCACGGCATCCAGCAGGGACGGCGGATCAGGCTGCTGCACCGAAGGCGGCACCGGAAAGCGCGGTGCGGATCTGCCGGAGCGTCACCTCCCGACGTTCTGGCCCAGGAACAGCTTCGTCCCGGTCAGCAACTCGTGAGCATCACACCCAAAGGAGAACATGTCCCCTTGAGCGCTCGGCGGCTGACCCTGGATCTGTTCCGGCGGGCAGTACGAAGGCGATGAAAGCTGGAAGCTCCTCGGTGGTTCGCACTCCGCGGATGAAGGCGGCATGGAAATCCGCCACCTTGATGTCGCCCGCCGGAATCCGCCCAAGGGGATGTTCGAGGCTTGATGTCCCGGTGCACCACGCCCAGCCGGGAGGCGAATTCAAGCGCGCTGCAGCAGCGGACGCGATCTGGACCACATCCGGACACGGGGAGCAGAGTGTCGGACGGGTGGACTGGCGCAGGCTGCCGCCTTCCACGGCACTCCATCGCCACGTAACGGCGCCCGGGCTCTGCCACCGCGTCGACGATGGTGACGATGTGGGGATGCACGAGCTTGCGCCGCAGGCGACGCCTCGCTCACGAACTGCACGGCGGCGGCCGTTTCAGGCTCGCTGCCCGGCGCCAGCGAAATAGATCTTCAGCGCCAGGTCGGCGTTGAGGAATTC